>NZ_CP058245.1:0-10679 GCF_044789135.1 Cobetia sp. UIB-001 | reverse complement strand
CAATCAGGAAAAAAATGGCATACCACCACGTTATTGCGAGGATCGGACAAAACGATGAATATCGTGTCCTGTTTGCTGATCTCTCGCACACCGATTTAAAAAAGTATTTTATCGTGCCATACGAACAAGACACTATGTTCTTTTGGGTATTCGGAATAAATGGTTGATGGGGCGCCCCTTCCCGCCAATCTCGTAACCTCTCAGATGGTTGGTAGATCGACGCCTAAGCCGCTCAGCCGCTTAGCCGCTTAGCCGCTTAGCCGCTTAGGCGATCGAGAGCCTGCCTCCAGTAAGTAACAACTTCACTGTCTCAAATATGCTTGACACTCCCATATATGTAGGTAGCCTGGTCTACCTACATATATGGGAATATCGAGGCTTCAGCATGACTACATCTCCCAGCCAAGCGCCCAAGAGCGCCCATGACCGTCTGCTCGATGCGGCTTCAACGCTGTTCTACAGCGATGGCATCACGGCAACGGGCATCGACACCATCGTGAAGCGGGCGGGGGTTGCTAAGAAAAGCCTCTACAACAACTTTTCTTCGAAGGCCGATCTAGTGGCCTCCTATCTAGAGGCGCGCCATGCGGAATGGCTCATGTTGTATGAAACTCGTCTACGCCAAGCCACTAGCCCTCACGACAGGGTGATGGCGGTGTTCCTGGCCTATGAGGACCATGCTGAGCACGCCTATGAACGCGGCTTTCGCGGCTGTGGGCTACTGAATGCTGCGGCTGAGCTACCTGCCGGAGATGCGGGCAGGGCAGTGGTCAGAGGCCACAAAGAGCAAGTGGAGGCGCTGCTGGCTCATCATGTCAGCGACATGCTTGGCGATAATCCGCAGCGAGCCGCCCAACTGGCACATCATCTCGCCTTCCTGCTCGAAGGTGCCATGGCGCGCGCTGGCTTGGAAGGGCGCAGCGACTGTCTTCGTCAGGCGCGTGGCATGGCGGCTGCCATGCTGGAGGCGTTATGAACCGGACGACCCACGAGCGCCTGCTGGGCATCACCGCAGTCCTTATTGCCGCCATCCTGTGGGGAACCACCGGTACTGCGGCGACCTTTGCCCCGGACGTCAGCGCCGTGGCGATCGGTGCCGTGGCCATGGGCGGCGGTGGCCTGATGCAGGCAGCTCTCTCTGCCGGGGGGATCCGCCGCCATGCCAGCCTGCTGCGAGCGCAGTGGAAGTACCTGCTGCTGGGCGCCGTCGCCGTGGCGATCTATCCGCTGGCGTTCTATGCCTCGATGCGCCTGGCCGGGGTCACCATCGGTACGGTGGTCTCCATTGGCTCAGCGCCCCTGCTATCGGCGCTGATTGAGTATCACTTGGATGGACTTCGGCTTACTCGCCGCTGGATGGCCGGCGCCGGGCTAGGGCTAGCCGGCATGGTGTTGCTGTGTCTGGCCGAAGGAAGCGGCCATGTGCCGACCGGAACGGCATCGGGCGTGATCCCTGGTGTGCTGTTGGGGCTGTTGGCCGGCCTTACCTATGCCCTGTATTCATGGACGGCGCGCCGCCTCATGCAGCGTGGCATCGCTCCCCGGGCCGCCATGGGGGCCACCTTCGGGTTGGGTGGCCTGATGCTGATGCCGGTGCTCATTGTCACGGGAGCCCCACTGCTGGCCTCATGGGGAAATGCCACGGTAGGGCTCTACATGGCTCTGGTGCCGATGTTCCTGGGTTATCTCTGCTTCGGGCACGGCCTGGCGCGTATTCCTGCCAGCACCGCCACGACGATCACCCTGTTCGAGCCTGTGGTGGCGGCGGGCCTGGCCGTGGTCATCGTCGGCGAGCGTCTGCCGGTGTTGGGCTGGGCCGGCATTGTGCTGATTCTAGCTTGCCTAGTCTGTATCAGTTCCCCTGTTAAGGTGACCAAACAGCAGTCGAAATGCTCAGTATCAAATAGACGCGTATCCGGCTCAGGTTGAAGATGATGTTTATATCAACCAGTTAATCCGGATACCCGTTCTTTTCTGGCAGTGATTTGATTACACCTAGCAGTCTTCGTTCTGTGCAAGTCGTGCAAACAGAATGCACTGAACAAGAAGAGCGGGAGCGCATTAATAACGAAAGCCTTACGCAAATTGACAAGTTTAACCGCGAGTCCAATGGATTGGTATTCATAGGCATAGGTTCTGGCTACAATCCAGAGGATATTGCCGAAGCTGGCGAAAATATAACTCATTCGGTCATCAAGGGCCCACCTGGTTTTCGCGCACAAAAGTGGAGCATGCCTGTACATGTGCTTGTATGGGGGAGCGGCATCGTTGCTACCGTGATCGCAGCGCGCATAATTAAATGGCTGGGGTGGGGGTGAATGTCCCGATCACTACGATGCAGGCCCTGCGTGACTCCGATGAAACGTCCGGGCAGGACCGCTTTGTATCTGCTGACAGTCGTTGAGAATAACGACTGTCAGACTATTGTATAATACGGTAGTTTAACATATCAGGTCATCTGATAAATCTGAGAAAGTGGACAGTCAAAGTGCTTGTATGAGGAGGTCAATTTTAGTCTTCCAACTTATAATATATTTCTTCAATAGATTGAGCCACAATATTAAGATGAGAAAAAGCTGCAATGCATAAATGCAAAAAATGATCATAAGGCATATCCGTAAACTCATCTATTCCTCTAATAGAGATACTGTACTCCATAGTAGGATGTTCAGTATCATTTATATGATCAATGGTCCATCGCTGATAGGAATGCACTTCAATTTGACCTCTATGAGTAACAAGATTGCGAGCATTACCAAAAAATCTATCTAAATTATCTCCTTTTTCCTGCCACAATTTTATAGCATTTGTTAGTCTTATGTTTTTTTTGTCGTCTTTTATAACTTTGAATAGTTCTTCTCTTATCGCGTAGAATGCATTTAAATAGCCTTGTGTATTATACCAAACCATGGATTCAAAGCGATGTTCCTGGATAGATCGCTCTACAAGTCTTAATGAATAGTTAACTTTCATTTTTATCTTGCTTAAAGGCATCTCTAATCCTTATTTTTTTTGATTGAGTCAAGTGCTCTTATGGCGGCATCCTGCCAACTATCACCTGGCTGAGCATATTTTTCTATAACATTATTCGGTATTCCAAACATAGTCGTATTATCCTCTCTATGAGGCTTTGTTGTTTGTAATCCTCTTTTCTTAACTTTATTCTCATCTTTTGTTTTTTCTTCGAAGTTAAATCTAAAAATAAAATGAGTTATTCTACGTCCTGTCTTTTTTTGTTCCCAAGTAACTTGCATAGGGCTATGTTTGTTAATTTGATCTACAGATGGATCGATCACCCATTTTTTGAAATCTTTGATAGATGCATACTTACCTTCCATTTGTAGAATGTCTCTAAGCCATGCAACATTTATTTCACGAATTCCTACGTTTCGCCATTGGGCTAGAAGTTCAAAGAGACGAACAGCATAGATGCTAGTCATTCCGGCAACATCTTTTAATGAATAGTAAGTAAATTGCTCTGTAATTTGTGTCAGGTAAGGTAAAATATCTTTATTAAATCTAATATCAACCCGGCCTTCATTTTTTTTGTAACGAATAGTTTGAACCCATCCTGTAACTAGTGTCTCAGGATGTACTCCATCTCCATTCGGTCGTTCAGTTAGCCACACTTCTCTACGTTTTAATTTTAATGCGGCTTTCGATAATTGTTCATAAGCAGACTTAGATGTACTTCCTGTCACTTCTGCTAAATCTTTAGCATATACGCTATACATGACCTCATCTGTAATAGGCTGATCTCTACGAACCTGGCTAGTACATGCCAACATGATGCGTTGCTCCATCATGCTCATTCGGTATGAAGCTTGTACCAATGCATTGCTCTTATAGATTTTAGGTGCATTCACCGATATGACCTCTTTATAGGAGACTGTAACTAACTCCCCTTTTACCCCAATTTTCTCCCTTTTTAAACCCCAATTCTCTCCCCCTTTGACCCCAATTCTCTCCCCCTTTGACCCCAATTCTCTCCCCCTTTTCTCTTTATTTCCTTTTTAAATCAATAGCTTATGCTTAACTAAAAGGAACAAAGGGTAAAAGGAACAGAAAAGAGCGCGATGCGCTCACCTACCCTCCGCTTCGCTCCGCCCGGCCTTCGGCCGCCTGAAATTGCCTGCGCCACAGGCGCAGAAAGGATGCCATCGAGGGGCTGCGCCCCTGGGCATCCTGCGAAAAGGCTGATCGCTAAAGAAATCCGGCCACAGCGGTCGCCAACCTGATCCAACGCGGGAACATAGGCGCTACGCGCCGGGTTATTCAGTCATCAGGCGCTTATGGCCTCTTAGGAGGCCGACCTCCGCGCCCTGCGGGACGCAGCTCTCCCTTAGGATTGAGCCAAGGCCCACGCAAGTGAGGTTCCCAGTCCTCGTAAACCCCTGTCACTAGTAGGATCCATCGGCAAGTGCGCCAGTAGTCATAGGCCGTCGCAGGGGAGATATCCCCCAAACCATCTTTCATTACCCAGCGTATGTGCTTGGCTTTCCACTGACGGGGATGCTTCACACCGAAACGCTCATGAATCAACTTCTGAATTCGCACCATCCGGCGACCATGAGCCCGGACCCCCCGTTGCTTTCGCGGATCGCACTTCAACAGGTTTTCCAGCATGTTGCCGTCGACCTGAATTGGGGTGCCGTTTGCGTAGAACATCATTTGCGACCTCCTAGGTACGCCACAGTGACATCGAGGCGGTTATGTCCAAGTTCCTGGCTGATCAGTCGACGTGCCAACTGATCCTGAGATTTGTCGGGTGAGAGTGAGCCGCTGACGGCAGGTGCAGGGTGGCCTGTAATCACCGCATAGCGGGTACAGGCGTACGCGGCCCGGGCGTCGTGGAAGCCACTGAGACCATGCGCTTTCAGGATGGGACGAGCACGATTGAGCTCGCCTTGCCGAGCTGTCGCCAGATCCGCATAGCGCTCCTCAAGTGCCAGTAGATTTCGGCTTCCTTCTGGACGTACTGAGCGTGCATAGGCCAGAGCAGCCCGCTGAGGCTCACTGACGGCGATTAAGCGCTGTGCCGACCTTCCGCCCTTGGTTCCCTCTTGCACGTTTACAGTGCCCTTTCTGGACGCCTCACGATGCCATCGCTCCAGGTCCGCCTTGATCGCTTCTTCACGGCGAACCCCGAACGCGGCAGCCAGCTGCAGGACGGCAGACGCGCGGGGTAAGCCTGCGGCCTCCAGAGCTCGGCAAGTCTGCGTGACCTTGTCGGTGTCCAACGCTGTCGGGGCTGTCTGTCGCACATTGCTGCGCTTCCCGGCGTACTGCGACGGGGACACCCGCACTGTGTGATCGCCGCGCAGGGCCAGAAAGGTCGTATTGGCGCTGCTCAGAAGATTCTGGGCCGTCGAGACGGCGATATCTCCCGACATCACCTGTGTCTGAAGGTGTTCGGCATAGCGTTCCAGCAGTGCCTGGTTGGGTGTCGTGGCGAGATCCTTCACACCATTGTCCTTGGCCCACTGGGCAAACTGGCCCCAGCGGTCCGAATGCGTGGCCACTGTCGAGTAGTGGCCTCGGCCATAGAGGCTCACCAGGGCCTGATGCCCGGCGTAGGCCATTTGCTTTCCATAGCCGTAGTTACGTTTCGATGCGTATTTGCCCATCACGAAGCCTCCTGCGTCGTGGTGATAGGGAGTGTCGAAGTCGCTTCCCGGTGTCCTGCCAAGACGTTCGGTAAGTGTTAAACCGCTTTTGGGCGCGGTCAGACCTGGGAAGCGTGTCGTCTCGTGACATGGCCGCCGGAATCGTCCGGAAATTTTGTGTGCGCATCCGATCGCGACACTCAGTGAGTGGGCAGGGGATCGTGGTGGGAGGTGGCAGCTCCTACGGTCAAGGCGCGCTCATTGCTGACGACACAGGGCAAGGTCATGCCTACCAGCCAGGTAGGTGGCGCGAACGCCGGACAGCGCGATATGCAGGTGTCAGCAATGAGTTTTGGTGCAGGGTTTGGTGACGCTCGAACCCGCGGGGGCATTGAGCCCCCGCGGGTTCGCGGGCGCCTGACGGCGTCCGTCTCTGTGCGGTGCACAGAGACGGACACGCCGCTACCTGCACGTTTCGTGAACGCCTCAATGGCTGCTCTCGAGGTCGCCGGAGCGAGTCTCGTGCCAGAGGGCAGTAGCCGGGCGTTCGATTATTGGTCAGCCGGACTCGTCGCCGCATGCACGTGAGGCAGTGCCAGGAGTTGCCGCTCTACGCCGATGACTGTGGCGATGAAAAGTAGAGACGCAACGCGCTAGCACTGAGCACACGGGCGTGTGACAGCAAGGCCGGAGCCACTTTTTTGGGAGTTTTGGCGCAAGATCGTGAGTTTAGGTGCAGAATTCGGACTCACTCTGAATTCAAGACGCACCTTCCCCTCAATCGCCGTCTGAGCTTTCAAACGCGATTTGGCTGGACCCTGAATGTGCTTGCCATCAGGGCTCGTAGCCAGTGTGGGGCTTACGCCACCTGGCGGTGACTGGATCTTGCTAGTAGCGGTAGAAGATATCTCTAGGCTACTGATTTATAAGTGCTATTACGGACTTCATTATGTGCCAGGCGGGTACACATTCGTTGGAGACATGCGCTTTCCTGGTCTTGTTTCAGAGGTAGACCCGTGGCTACACAAATGACCGTTTTTCTACGGGACGGTCGGGCACCTATGCCGCTATGCGGACATCTCTGAGACTAGCACGGCTTTTCATGCAGAACAGCTGATTTGCGATCGGAGGAGGCCGGACCCATTCTGTCGGGCAAACGACACATCAACCCTACAGGGTTCGACATGCCAGAATTGACGATTGGCCGTATGGCAAAACTTTACGGATTGCATCGCTCTACGCTCTACGAAGCCATATCCAGAGGCCGCATCACGGCTGGTCTGAATGGTCATGGACAGCGTGTGCTCGACTTGGCAGAAATGATCCGGGTTTATGGCGAAGCTCCGACAACGCCCGACACTGCTTCGACAACTGGTGCCAAAGGGCTTTCCGACACCCCGACAGCATCGTCGGAAAGCACAGAGGAATTGGTGGGGCTTGTGAAGGAGCTGCTGGCCGTCACGCGCCGGCAGGCGGAGAAGATTGAAGCGCTGGAGCAGCATATGCGCCAACTCCCCCTGATGGGATCAGAAGCTGACGAAGACCAGCCGCAGGTAACGTCCAAGCCGCCGACGTCCTCTCAGGTTCACGACAAGCATCCTTTCGCGAGGGAAATGGCAGCTTTGAAAGCGCGGAAACACGAGGAGTAACCTGAGAGGAAGAGGTGGGCAAGGCAAGAGCAGGTATCGAACGAGTGCCCCGAAGCTGGATGAACGACGTCATTCCCACTATTTCCCAGCAACCATGCGGGCTGCAGCGTAGGTCGTGAGGCCTGGCTCTTTCATGAGATGGCCGGAAATGCCGGTTTATGGCTACAAAACCAGGAAAAGGCGAGTCTATCTATCTTGATGGACGGAATCGTTGCTTTTCACGTCATTCCCACTATTTGCATTAAAAACAAGTGGTTATGGGAGGTTTGGTGCCGCCCTAGACCCTAGATGTCGCCATCAGCGATAGATATCGCGCCGATGGCCGATCCGGACGACAAGCACGCAGACTCGATCATCTTCGATCTGGGCGATAAGGCGATAATCACCGACACGGTAGCGCCATAGCTCACCCAGCTGTCCCTGGAGAGGCTTTCCCAGCTGCCTTGGATCCTCGAGTGGCTGGATGCGCTCCCGCAGGTAGTCACGAATACGCTTGGCCTCGGCATGGCCGATCTTCTTGAGCTGCTTGTGTGCGGCTCCGGTCAACTCAATTTGCCAAGCCAAGGTCCTGCTCCACGTCGTCCAGAGAGTGCGTGGTTTCTTCCCCACGGCGTAGCTGCTCGAGTGTCTGTTCCGCGAGATAGATGTCTTCCAGATCCTCCAGGTGCTCGAGGATAGCCTCACGAGCGTAGTAGGTCTTGGTGCGGCCAGTGGCCTTGGCCAGTGCCTCGAGACGTTCCTCGATGTCATTAGGTAGTCGAATTGCCAGCATGAATAAGCTCTCCTGAGTATTGCTATACGTGTATAGCATACTGCTGACGACACGACTCATCCAGCTATATAGCCGATCACAGAAGCCAAGCGAGTGAACCGGTGCTGAGGGCATCGTAAAGCGGGTTACCGAGGCTGGTGCTGCAGCCCTTACCTGGAAGGAATTCGCACGTGCGAAATCGGCAGTCTAGAAGCTTCGCACGGCAGTAGTGCCCGGCGGAAAGGCTATAGGAGTAGATGCGAGGGCATCTCCTGGTCGGTCTGATCAGAGCTTAGCGCCTGGTCCGAATTCCGGGGACCACTTCACCTGAGCGTCCCTGTGGGCCTCGTGGTGGGCTTTTACTTCGGGGGCGGTATGGCAGAAGGGGTCATCGAGAAATTCGCTCAGAAGCGCAAATTGGAGTCATGACACGAAGAAGCCACCCAATTGGGTGGCTTTCTTTTATCTAAAGGCGTGGGCGTCCACGAGTACGTCCATGAAGTCCACGAATACCGTTCTGTCATCCAAGCAGGTAGGTGGGAGTCCAAATACTGAGACGATCACGCCTGACGGACATTGCGGTGACATACCGGTCAGCTCAACAGTATCAAGCAGGTTTACTTCCTCAAACCCTTCACGCTGCGTGGCCACGGCATCAAACAGATCGCCCAATAATTTACGACAATCATCCCTGCTACTGTGCTTTATGGCGTAGGCCACTTGGTTCGTAAGTTCTTGCATCCCTACATCCTTGTCTTATAGGTATTCGGTGTACAGCTCAGGATACTTCATGTAGTGGCACAGTAGTGACCGGTGCCGAGGGCATCGTAAAGCGGGTGAGGCGATGATCCGGCGGTCGGAGACCGGTAGTGATCGCTGCCGAGGGCATCGTAAAGCGGGTGAGGCGATGATCCGGCGGTCGGAGACCGGTAGTGATCGCTGCCGAGGGCATCGTAAAGCGGGTGAGGCGATGATCCGGCGGTCGGAGACCGGTAGTGATCGCTGCCGAGGGCATCGTAAAGCGGGTGAAGCGCCGAGCCTCCATTAGCCCCATCGCATTTGCGCGACACAGCCCCGGCTTACCGGTCTCAAAACGCCGAAAATCATGATTACGCGCCTTATCGTGAGTCCCGTTTTCTCCACTTCCAATGTATAGTTCTCACCGACAAATTGTATTAATCATCAATGGCTAAACAGTTCATATTATAAGCTCATACAAATTTGGAATGAAATGAATTTAAAAAAATGTAAAGATTGCGAAAATATGATTAGTAAATATGCGGAGTCATGTCCAAAATGTGGTGCGCCAAATAAAAAACCATCATCGTTTAAAGAGTTAGATGATGAGTCAAAAGAAATAACGAAAGATTTGCACTGGGCAATTAGATTTCCCTTGAGAGTTATACTGACATTGTTCTCTTTGACTTTTTCAGTATCGATAGTATTACTGATACCCTATTTTATAGGGAGTTTTATTTTTTATTTTGACAAAAATTTTGAGAAATTACCTAGTGGGATCATAGGTATTGCCATTCATATGACAGAGCCTTATAAAGAGTTATATCAAACTATATTTGGATGATTTTTGATATGACAAATACGCGTGCACACAAGAGACTGGAAAATATCAATGTCATCTTCTGATAATTACAGACTCGGGCCTCTTCCTTGGAGTGATGAGGTCCTTGTTGCAGCGGCTTGGGAAAACCCACTCAAGGCTCAAGAGTGGGTCGACGAGCATCCGGGACGCACCTTTGTTGCGGGATTAGAGTCACTTAATGCGGTACTTCGAATATTCGAACGGAGTACAGAAAAATTTGGCAAGCTTTTGGCGCATTTCCACGAAGAAGCACATAGCGGGGATCTATTTCGCCGAAACCGACGATCTGACCTAGAGGCGTATGAAGACCAATTTCAAGAGCTTCTCTACGTCTTTGTGTCTTCTGCGATGACACTGGTCGACCAAACGCGGGCGCTAAGTCAAAAGGTCATCCTTCCCGAGTATGATGTTCGTGTAAGTGAGATTTTTGCTAAAAACCCAAGGCACCGGTTTATTCAGGAGTTACGCGTAGACGTTATACATATTACTCTGCATCGTCCTGAGTGGCAGTTAGCAGCTGGAAGGAATGAAGAACTGTCATCAAGTCTTATGCTTTGGAAAAAGCAACTAACCAGACTATCTAAGTACAAAGTGGAAGCCAGACAGTTCGTAGACGATCATCCTAATGGAATTGACCTCGGGGCTCTTGTTGTAGATTACTCTAGGGAAGTTTGCACTTTTCACAAATGGCTGCGACGTGCTATTGAAATCGAGGTGGGAGGGCAAATTAACGATTACTTGCGCTATTTGAAGCGGGTCAAAGCCGTTAGTTCGCATTCGTTCTGGAACTTTATTTTCCAGCAGGTTATTATTGCCAGTAAGCGAGATCCTTATAAATATTTAGATCAATATTTAACCGACGAAGAGTTAAATGAGGTGAATATTCTACCATTTCGGAGCCGGCAGCAAATAGACCGAATTATAAAGCTCGTAGATGAGTATGAAGCCTGTGACGACAAACTTCGCCAGACGATCTACAAAGCGTTCGGTGCCTTGGAGTAGTGGTTGATATTCAAAATCTCATGCACCCGATCGCTGCATTTCTTTCGCGTCTGGCAATAAGTACCTACTGG